>NZ_SOGU01000059.1:0-4754 GCF_004403275.1 Cryobacterium sp. TMT4-10 | reverse complement strand
GCGGCCGATCTCGCCGCCCGCTGCCACCGCGCCGCGATCGAGGGCAAGTGGGGCACGATGATGCGGTTCTTCGCCGGCCCGACGCTGCTCGTAATCGACTTATGCCGACTCCGTGATTATGCCGATGTGGGTGGGGCGGCGGGCCCCGCGCCCAGTGTTTTCCAGGACTGTGACCGGTAGTTGGCTGCGTGGAGGTCGGCATAATCACAGTCCTTCGAGGAATGCGAGCAGGCTGTCCGCGGGACGGTATCGGCCGGGCGGCGACGACACCGGGGTGGTTTTGGCCAGCGCGCGTTCCTTGATCGTCATGTCGGCGTGGATGTAGGGATCCGTGGACCGGGTGTCGGCGTGGCCCAGCCAGAGCGCGATGACGGTGGTGTCCACTCCCGCGTGCAGCAGCGTCATCGCGGTGGTGTGCCGCAGCGTGTGCGGGGACAGCTTCTTCGAATGCAATGTTCCGCAGGCTAGGGCGGCTGTGGAGTGGTGGGCGGCCAGTCTGTGCTCGATCGCATCGCGGGTGAGTCGTCGACCGGTGCGGGTGCAGAACAACGGATCGGTCGGCAGGCCGGCCCTCTCACGCAGCCAGTGGCGGATCGCCGCCGCTGTTGCTGCGGTGAGCGGGATGGCGCGGTCTTTGCGTCCCTTCCCGTGGCAGCGGACGTTTGCGCCGGTGCCGCAGGCGATGTCGGCGCAGTTCAACCCGGTCAGCTCCGACACCCGCAACCCGGTCTGGACGCAGAGCATCAGCCAGGCGTGGTCGCGGCGGCCCTCCCAGGTGGTGAGGTTCGGCGCGGCCAGCAGTGCGTCGACCTCCGCGGCGGTGAGGTAGGACACCGTTGCTTTGTCGAACCTCTTCGGCGGAATCGCCAGCACCCGGGCGATCACGTCGGCGTGTTCGGGGTGCTGCAGCGCGGCGTAGCGGAACAGCGACCGCAGCGCGCCCAGGCGGGCGTTGCGTGTGCGGGCGCTGTTGTGCCGCTTGGTCTCCAGATGGTTCAGGAACGCGCTGATCATGCCCTGGTCGAGATCCGACCAGTCCAGGTGCGAGGGCAGCTTCCCCGTCGTGGACTGGACGAAGGCGACGAGCAGCCGCAGCGTGTCGCGGTAGGCGGCGATGGTGTGGCCGCTGGCCTGGCGCTGTTTGGCCAAACGGTCGCTGAAGAATACCTGGACCGTCGCCGTGATTGCCGTCATGACTGCACCCGCCCATCCCCAGGCGCGAGGCGTTCAGCGGCCAGGGCGAGCAGTTCTGGCGCAGCGGAGAGATACCAGTGGGTGAACCGCGGATCGCGGTGCCCGAGATAGGTGGAGAGATAAGGCAGTCGCGCGTGGACGTCGGCGCCGCTGCGATACCAGTTGACCAGCGTGGTGACCGCGAAAGTGTGACGCAGGTCGTGTAAGCGGGGACCGCGGGCCGCTCCGACGCCGATCCCCGCCTCGGAGCACAGGCGGTGGAAGACGGTTTGGACAACGGGATAGAGCAGCCGTTTTCCTGTCACCATCACGAAGAAGCTCGTGGTGGACGGCGCCGGGAGGTGCGTGTCGCGCTGAGCGGCATATGTGCGCAGTGCAGCAACGGTGCTGGAGCGCACGGGAACCTTGCGGGTCTTCATGAATTTCGATTCCCGGACCAGGAGGACGCCGGCAGCGAGGTCAACGTCGGCCCGATCCAGCCGGATCGCTTCCCCGATGCGTAGCCCCGTCACCGACAGCAGCCCGATCAGGTTGGAATACGTCGCCGCGGGCAGTCGCGAATCCAAGTCGTGCTGCGCGTGGCCCATCAAGGCGGTGATGTCGTCGACGGAATAGATGAATGGTGTCCTCCAGCGCCGGCGGGAGGGGAACAACCCGATTGGTGAAACTTCTGTCGCGGAATCGATGCCGGAGAGGTAGCGGGCGAAGCCGCGAACGGCCGTCATTCGGCGCGGCCAGACAGCGCTGCCCGGTTCAGCCGACACGGACTCGACCCAGGCGATGGTGTTGGCGATAGTGACCGTCGGTTGCTCATTGGCGTCCATCCACGCCACGAACCGGGGAAGAAGCCTCGCCGCGTCAGCCAACTGATAGCCCAGGTTCCGTCGCAGCCGAAGGTAGTCGTCCAAGGACTCAGTGAGTGTCGTCATGAGTTTTGCCCCGGCCAGTCCTGGGCGATGCCGCGCAGCGAGTCGATGGCGATCTTCGCGTAGATGGCAGTGGTGGCCAGATCCCGGTGCCGCAGCACCTGCCCGATGTCCAGCAGGGGGATGTCTTTCGCCAGCATCTCTGTCGCCAGCGCGTGCCGCAGCCGGTGTGCCTTCGCTTCCGGGCAATTGGCCCGGCGAGCCGCCCGGCGCACCACATCACCGACCAGATCCGCCGCGATCGGTTTGCGTGGGGCCCGTTCGGTGATGAACACCTCCCGGTGCGGCGACGCCGGCCGGCCCTCGTGGAGGTAGTCCGCCAGCGCTTCTCCCGCGTCGACGGGCAGGGGCATCAGGTCGCGGCGGCGGGCCTTGCTGCGGACCGTGACCTCCCCGGCGCGCCAGTCGACGTCGTCCAGGCGCAACCGGGCGACCTCGATGGACCGAAGTCCCAGCCTGGCCAGCAGCAGCATGATCGCCCGGTCCCGGCGGCCGGTGCTGGTGCCGGGATCGCAGCTGTCCACCATCGCCTCGACCTGCCCGGCGCTGAGCGCGACGGGCAGGTGCGCGTCGCGCCAACCGGCGACCGCGGGAACACATCCCGCAAGATTCCAGCTGGTCCGGTCCGTGAGATAGAGGTAGCGCAGCAACGAGCGCATCTCCGCGACCCGCCCGCGCGCGGACCCGAGACTCACCCGCTCGCTCTCGGCCAGGATGAATGCCGAGATCTCGAGATCGGACAGCATCGTGGTGTCAAGCAGCTCTCCTGCAGGCTGACCGATCTGCAGGAATCGCCACGCCAACTTCTCGTAGCGCAGCACCGTCATCGCCGCCAGGTCCTTGTCGTGGACCAACCACTGCCGATAGTCCGCCAGCAGAGCCTCCAGCGCAGAAACCACCGCCGTGGGACGAGGCGCAAGTACCCCGCCCTCCCGCAGCACCTCGAACATCAAAGTGAAGCAGCGGCCAAAGAGCTTCTGAGTGAAACCCGCCCCGGCCCGGGCGGCGCGGAAGGACGCGACGGCCGACTCGTCGAAATCCGCGACCGTCAGCCGTTCCGTCTCCAGCCAGCGGCCGACGTCGCCGACGATCTTCAACATGCCCCGCCGCGTGCCCGGCGTGTAGCCGGCCGCGGCCAGCTTCGCATCGACGGCGGCGATGTAGGGCGCCATAGCCCCAGCCTTTCTGCGTGTTCCTGACATAAGTTCGTTCCTCGTCTGGAAGCGCGATGCCTCCTCGGAAACAGCTTCCAACGACGCCGGAATTATGCCGACAATCTCTCTGGGGTCTGCGGAAAATACCAGCGCTATCAGTGATATCGGAGAGTGGCCGCGGCGACATCGGCATAATCACGGAGTCGGCATAAGTCGATTAGTGCGTATCCGCTTAGCTCAGCTAGAGTGAGGTGTGCCCAAACCTGATTTTCCGCGTTCGATTCTGGCGTTCCAGGAGTGGTTTGGCCTTGACCCCAGCGAGTGGACACCTCACAAGAGAGAATGTTCACTATGGCAAGATCACGTCGGGAGTTCACTCCTGAGTACAAAGACGAGGCCGTGAAGCTGGTGTTGACCACCGGCAGAGCGGTCGCGACCGTCGGCCGCGAGCTCGGGATCAACGAGGCCACGCTGGGCCGGTGGGTGACCGCGTTCAAGGGTCGCAACGAGACCGGGCAGACCGAGGTGACGGAGTCTGAACGAGCTGAGCTGCTGCGGCTTCGGAAAGAAAACGCGGACCTGAAGATGGACAGGGCGTTCTTGAAAAAGCGTCCATCTTCTTCGCCCAGGAAGCGTCGGATACGAACGGCAAGCGTTCGAACTGATGCTGGCGGAGAAGACCAACTTCACTATCACCCGCATGGTCCGTCTTCTCGAGATCTCCCGATCCGGCTACTACGCCTGGGCCGGCCGGCCGCCGTCGCCGGCGTCGATTCGGCGGGTGCATATCGAGCAAAAAGTGGCCTTCTTCCACGGCGATTCCGACGAGGTCTACGGGGCCCCAAGGATCCTGGCCGATCTCCGCGCGGACGGGGAGATCATCTCCCGCAAGACCGTCGCCGCGACCATGAAACGCCTGGGATTGGTGGGCATTTGCCCGAAAAAGTGGAAGACGACCACGATCATCGATCACGCTGACGCCTACCCGGTCGACGCCGTGAAACGAGAGTGGGACACCGGGGCGCTGAACCAGGTCTGGGTGGGCGATATCACCTACCTGAGGACCTGGGAGGGGTGGGTGTATTTGGCGACCGTCATCGACGCTCACAGCCGCCGCGTGATCGGCTGGGCCATCGCCGACCACATGCGCACTGACCTCATCCAGGACGCCCTCACGATGGCCATGGTGCTGCGAGGAGACCGCCCGGCGACCGTGATCTTCCACAGCGACCGTGGCACCCAGGGCGGATTCAACCGGTCGTCGCAACACCTCGATTATGGAGGTGGATTATGGGACGTCCGAAGGGTTGGATGGCCACGCAACTCGGGCGGGAGCCGATGCGGTCGCCGGGCCGACCGCCGGGCCGACCGCCGGGCCGACCGCCGGGCCGGCCGCCGGGGTGGCGCCGGGAACACCGGCAGGATTTCTGGGACCTCGTGGGGCAGGGTGTCTCGAGCGAGGAGGCTGGCGAGCGGGCCG
>NZ_SOGU01000042.1:0-23398 GCF_004403275.1 Cryobacterium sp. TMT4-10 | reverse complement strand
TGCGCGGAGCGGGCTGCGCGGGTCACGCGGGCTGCGCGGGTCACGCGGGCGGCGCGGGTCAGGCGCGCCGGGCGTGACGGATGCGCCGCCGCCCGCCCGGCCCAGGAAGCGAACCGCTGCGACGGGAGCTCGACCCACCGGTACATCAGCTGGGCCAGCAGAAGGCTGAGCGGCACCGAGACCAGGGCGGCCAGCCACCACCGGGACGGGCCGAAGATGTTCCCGAAGGCGACCACGATCGGGAAGTGCACGAGGTACAGGCTGAAGCTGATTGACCCCAGCCAGACCAGGGGGCGAACGGTCAGCGGCCTCTGCAGCGGCGGCCACAGGGCGACGACGGCGACGATCAGCACGGCACCCGGTACGCGCAGGGCGAGGGTCAGGTCTCCCCACGGACCGGAAACCAGCGGCCGCACGAGCCAGTGCGCGATCAGCAGGAGCGGCCCGAGCGCGGTCAGGCCGACCCAGGCGACGGTGCCCCAGCGATGCGCGGTCAGTGCGGCGCCGCGGGCGCGTAGAGCGTCGACGTTCGCCGCGAGCAGCGTGCCGAGCGCGAACGCCGGGAGATACATCAGCGGCTCGATGTGCTCGACGTAGCCGAACCCCGAGACCGCGATCAGGACCGCTGCCCAGATCGGGGTCCACCGCCGGGTGGCCGCGGCCAGCAGCACCCCGGCCGGGAGCAGCAGCGAAAACCACATCTCCCAGGCCAGCGACCACAGGGGCGGGTTGACATCGGGCCGGTTGGTCGAGCCGATGACGCTGGCCTCGCTCAGCAGATTGGCGAGGCCGACGTTCGGATCGTCCTGCCGGGCCAGCCAGGCCCCGCCGGCATCGCCACCGGTGCGGGGGACGAGGGCGATCCAGGCGGCGGCCAGGGCGACGGACACCACGACCGGAACCGCGAGCCGGATGATCCGGCGCGGAAAGTAGGAGCGCCAGTTGTAGGCCGTGGCCGCCAGGGGCGACAGCACGAGCACGAATCCGCTCAGCACGAAGAAGACGAGCACGAACTCGGGCCCCGCGAACAGGATCTTGAGCGGGGACAGCGTCGTCCACCAGCCCACCGACCAGAGGGCAACGCCGTCGCTGGACTCGTAGGCCGCGGAGATCGCCGGCACGGTCATCGACACGTGGTGCACCAGCACGATCAGCGCCGCGACCCCGCGGAGAGCGTCGAGGGCGAGCAGGCGGCCGGGCGGGGCTGGGCGAGGGTCAGTCATCGCCCACCACGCTAGGCGCGGCGGTTGAGTGTTTCCTCCGCGAACGAATTCGACGGAGATTCTCACTTAAACAGGCCCAAACGGATGCTGTGGGCTGGTTTTCGCGAAAATCTCCGTCGAATTGGTTAGGAGCGGAGCAGTGAAGCGGAAGCGGAAGCGGAGGCGGGGGAGACCCGGCCCTACTTCAGGGTGGACATGATGGCCGTCATCACGGAGGTGTCGGCCAGCGTGGTCGTGTCGCCGACCTCGCGGCCCTCCGCGACATCCTGCAGCAGACGCCGGATGATCTTGCCCGAGCGCGTCTTCGGCAGCTCGTTCACGATGAAGATCTGGCGGGGGCGCGCGATCGCACCGATCTGCTGGGCCACGTGCGCCCGCAGCACGGCCTGAAGGTCCGCGTGCGAGGACTCCTCCAGGTGGCTGTACTTGATGATGACGAAGGCCACCACGGCCTGGCCGGTCGTGTCATCGTGCGCTCCGACCACGGCCGCTTCGGCCGTCATCGGGTGCGCCACCAGCGACGACTCGATCTCGGCCGTCGACAGGCGGTGCCCCGACACGTTCATCACGTCGTCGACCCGGCCGAGCAGCCAGATCTCACCGTCGCGGTCGAGGCGGGCGCCGTCGCCCGCGAAGTAACGCGGGTTCTCCGAACCGAACTTCTCCCAGTAGGTCTCCTTGAACCGCTCCGGGTCGCCCCAGATGCCGCGCAGCATCGACGGCCACGGTTCGGTGACCACGAGCAGGCCACCGTTGTCGCGGCCGACGTGGTTGCCCTCGTCATCGAGCACGTCGATCACCACACCGGGGATCGGGCACTGCGCCGAACCCGGCTTCGTGGTCGTCACGCCGGGCAGGGCGGAGATCATGATCGCCCCGGTCTCGGTCTGCCACCAGGTGTCCACGATCGGCGCGACGTTGCCGCCGATGACCTCCCGGTACCACATCCAGGCCTCCGGGTTGATGGGCTCGCCCACCGACCCCAGCAGGCGCAGGCTCGTCAGGTCGAAGCCCTGCGGAATCTGACGGCCGAGCTTCATGAACGTACGGATGGCGGTGGGCGCCGTGTAGAGGATGCTCACCTTGTACTTCTCGATGATCTCCCACCAGCGGCCCGGGTGCGGGGTGTCCGGAGTGCCCTCGAAGAGCACCTGGGTGGCCCCGTTGGCGAGCGGGCCGTAGACCACGTAGCTGTGGCCGGTGATCCAGCCGACGTCGGCGGTGCACCAGTAGACATCCGTCTCGGGGTGCAGGTCGAACACGTTCTTGTGGGTGAAGGCCGTCTGGGTCAGGTAGCCGCCGGTGGTGTGCAGGATGCCCTTGGGCTTGCCCGTGGTGCCCGACGTGTAGAGGATGAACAGCGGGTTCTCGGCGGGGAAGCCCTCGGCCTCGTGCTCCGCGTCGACCGAGGCGAGCTCGTCGTGCCACCAGAGGTCGCGGTCGAACCACTCCACGAAGCCTTCGGTGCGCTTGACGACGAGCACGTTGCGCACGGTGGTCTCGCCGCTCTCCAGGGCCGCGTCGACGGCCGGCTTGAGCGCGGAGGCCTTGCCCTTGCGGTAGCCGCCGTCGGCGGTGATCACGAGCACCGCATTGGCGTCGTCGATGCGCGAGCGGAGGCTCTCGGCGCTGAATCCGCCGAAGATCACGGAGTGCACGGCACCGATGCGGGCCACGGCCAGCATCGCGATCACGGCTTCGGGGATCATCGGCAGGTAGATGGCTACCCGGTCGCCGGCGTTCACGCCGAGTTTCGTCAGCACATTCGCAGCCCGCTTCACCTCGGCGGTGAGCTCGGCGTACGTGATGTCCCGGGAGTCGCCCGGCTCGCCTTCGAAGTGCAGGGCCACCCGGTCGCCGTTGCCGGCCAGCACGTGCCGGTCGAGGCAGTTCCAGGCCACGTTCAATTCGCCGTCTTCGAACCACTTGGCGAAGGGCGGGTTCGTCCAGTCGAGCGTCTTCGTGAACGGCTTCTTCCAGTCCAGGAGTTCGCGGGCCTGGTCAGCCCAGAACTTCAAACGGTCGTCCGCGGCGTCCTGATACAGCGCGGGAGTTGCGATGGCCTGGGCCGCGAATTCCGGCGTCGGCGGGAATCTACGGGTTTCGTGGAGAAGGTTGTCGATCTTTACACTCATGCGGATGTCGCTCCTTTGCGATGCGTGGTTTCGGTTCGACGGCCGGCCCGGTGGAGGCCAGGACCGGCTCGTGCGGTGCCCCGCGAATCGGGGCGTTGCGGCCATTCCCGGCGCCGAACTGTCCCCGCCGTGGCGTGGGGTAACTCGGCGCCTGCGGCAGCCGGGTGTGGTCTTACGCTGCCGGTCCTACGGGCAGCATGTTTCGCTTGAACGTGGAATTTGCCACGACCGCGAACGAGGCGTACCAGGCGAGCAGCGCCGTGATCAGTCCCAGCCAGCCCCCGACCCGGGTGAAAGCGACGACGCCGGAATACGCGCCGATGGAGAGGCAGAAGAAGGTGACGGTCAGAACAACGAAAACCAGGAAGACGGCCATGCTGGTCTTGCGTGCCGCGATGGTCATATATAAGGAGAAGATCGCCCAGGCGAACAGCCAGACGCCCACTCCCTTGCCGGCGTCCGCGCCGGCGGCGGACAAATCGGTCGCTGTAGCCAGGTACCAGAACGACATCCAGAAGGCGCCGAACGAGGTGAAGGCTGTCGCGCCGAAGGTGTTGCCCTTGGCGAATTCCCACATTCCGGCCGCGAACTGTGCGATGCCGCCGTAGAAGAGAGCCAGGCTGAACACGATCGGTTCAACCGTTGCCGGAAGAAGACCGGCGTTCACGGTGCTGAGTACGAACGTTGTCAGGGCGAATGCGCCCAGACCGAGCGCTGCTGGATCTGCGAATGAAGCGGGACCGCTGACGACGGCTGCGGGAGCCGCATTCGCCTCGGGTTGTAAGTCCGTATCGATGTTCTTCATTGAACCCCTCAATTTTCCCCTGGCGCCAGCACTGGCGTCCTCTTCAAGCTACACCACGGCCCGGCGTCATGATTTCGATGACATTGAGGGCAAATTTCGCTGCGGTAACACCCCTAATTGTGGGCCCATCAGGCCGCATGGATCCGTGTCCTCATTTATGAGGACACAAAGGACTTGCGCATCTGTAATTCCCCTTGTACATTGGGACACGTCCGAACGAAAGTTTAGACCTGCGGTGTGTTTGGTTCCCCCCAATCAACGCACTGCCGAGGCGGCACCTGTTCCCCCCAATAGGTGCCGCCCCCCTTTTTTTAACCGGCGGTTTTCACCCGGTGGATTCCGACCGGGGCTCCTCCCCAGGGCGCGGGTCGCCTCGTTTCTCTCAGGTGCACGGGCCTGACCGCACAGCGCCGCCGCCGGGCCTACCGTCGACGCATGCCGTCTCCGTTCATCGCCGTGCCGTCCTACGCCGCTCAGGGCGCGGCTCCTGCCGGGCCGACACTCGAGGGCGCGGCGCGCGACACGCCGTCCCCAGACGCGCCCGCCCCAGACCAGCCCGCCCTCGATGTCTCCGGGCTCGGCCCGCTCGCCCGGTTCGCCGCCGCCCGGCAGGTCACCGACCTGTTCGTCAACGGCGAAGCCGGGCTGTGGGTCGACGCCGGTCACGGCCTCGTGCGCGAGCCGGGCTGGGCCTGCCCCGAGACGCAGGTGCGCGAGCTGGCGGTGCGTCTGATCGCCCTCGGCGGGCGCCACATCGACGAGGCCAGCCCCTGCGTCGACGTCAGGCTCTCCGACGGCATCCGGGTTCATGCGGTTCTGCCGCCGGCGTCGAGCACCGGCACCCTGCTCTCGATCCGGCTGCCCCGGGCCGCGCGACCGAGTCTCGCCGCGCTCGCGCAGGCCGGCCTGTTCGGGCCGGGTGAGGAGGCCGTTAGTCTCGTCCAGCGGCTCCGGGCCGCGGTGCACCACCGGGAGAATCTGTTGATCACGGGCGCGGCCGGCAGCGGCAAGACCACCCTGCTCGCGGCCCTGCTGGGGGAGGCGCCGCCGGGCGAACGCATCGTCGTGATCGAGGACGTCGCCGAACTGCGCATCGACCACCCGCACGTCGTCGCGCTCGAGTCGCGCCAGGCGAACCTCGAGGGGGCCGGGCGGATCGGGTTGGACAGCCTCCTGCGTGAGGCGTTACGGATGCGCCCCGACCGGCTCGTGCTCGGCGAATGCCGCGGCGGCGAAATCCGGGAACTGCTGGCGGCCCTGAACACCGGCCACGACGGCGGCGCGGGAACCCTGCACGCGAATTCGGTGCGGGACATCCCGGCCCGGCTGGAGGCGCTCGGCGCGCTCGCCGGGATGAGCCCCGAAGCGGTGGCCCGCCAGGCCGTGAGCGCGATCGGGCTGGTGCTGCACCTGGAGCGCCGCGACGGCCTGCGCCGGCTCGCGCCCCCGGCCCGGTTCGCGCTCGACGGCCACCGGCTGGTGACCGTGCCGGTCGAGCGAGAGGAGCGGGGCCAGGGCGCCGCGACCAGGGGCCACGGCAGGCGGGCCGCCGCAGCCCCGACGGATGCGCTGCCGAGGGACACAAAGCCAAGGGACCCGGCGCTGCCGCGGGACCCGACGCCGAAGGACACACTGCCGCGGGACCCGCCGTGAGACGGTGGCGCCGGACACCCGAACCGGCGATGGAGCAGGTCGCACAGGTGACCCAGCGCCTTGCGGTGCTGCTGGCCGCGGGCGTCTCGCCGGCCTCCGCCTGGGAATATCTCGACGTGACCTCTGCGAGCGGAGGCCCCGAGGCCCCGCCGGGGGCGCCCGCATCGACGGCTCGAGGCGCATCGACGGCCCGGCGCGAATTGACGACTTCGCCCGCCCAGCCCGCGCCGATCATCCGTGCGGCGGCCGCCGCCGGGCGCCGGGGCGAGAGCATCGCGGATGCCGTCGCCGCGGAGGCCGGCCTGCTCGGCGGTCCGGTCGGCGAGGCCTGGCTCGGGCTGGCGGCGGCGTGGCAGGTGGCCACCCAGGCCGGGGCGCCGCTGGCGGCCTGCCTGCGCCAGCTCGCGGGATCCTTCCGGGAGCTCGGACAACTGCACACCGACCTCCAGGTCGCCCTCGCCGGGCCGAGCGCCACGGCGCGGATGGTGGCGTTCCTGCCCGTAGTCGGCGTCCTGCTCGGCAGCCTGCTGGGCTTCGACACGCTGCGCACGCTGTTCCTCACCGTGCCGGGCTGGGTCTGCCTGGCGGGCGGGGCGGCGCTGATGCTGGCGGCCGACCGCTGGAACCGGTGGCTCGTCCGGGGGGCCCGGGCGCGCGACCAGACCCCGGGTCTCGAACTCGAACTGACCGCGATCGCCATGACCGGCGGCGGCTCGATCGACCGGGCCCGGGGCCTGGTCGACGCGGCTGCCGAGCGGTTCGCGCTGCGCCGCGGGCACTCGGTGGCCGCCATCGAGCAGGTGCTCGCCCTGTCGCAGCGGGCAGGGGTCCCGGCCGCCGAGCTGCTGCGCAGTGAAGCCGAGCAGCTGCGCCGGGACGCCCGCAGTGACGGCCAGCGCAGGGCCGCCACCCTCGGCGTCACGCTGATGATCCCGCTCGGAGTCTGCGTGCTGCCCGCCTTCATGCTGATCGGGGTCGTGCCGCTGCTGGTGACCGTCCTGTCCTCCACAGTCCTGGTCTTCTGACGGATCGCACCGATTTCCGCCCCGGCGATCGGGCCGACCCGTGCCGGGAGAGTCTGGGTGCACTCGTGCCGCCACACACCGCGTCGCCCGACGCGAGAAGGAGACGAACGCATGCCCAGCACCGATCCAACCAGCACCGGTCCCACCCCCACCGGTCCCACCGTTCCCGCGGGCACACTCGACCCGGCCGGCACGTCGCGCTGGGCCTCGAACGCCGGCTCCTCGGGCCGGCGCTCCCGCCTAATGCGGGCGTGGCCGCGCCGGCGCGACGAGACCGGGGCGGCGACGGCCGAATACGCGGTCGCGACCATGGCCGCGGTCGGCTTCGCCGGCCTGCTGATCGTGATTCTGCGCGGCGACGAGGTGCGCGGCATCCTCACCGACCTGGTGCGCAATGCCCTCACCGTGGGGTAGCCGACCGGTGCCGCGGCACACCGGGGAGCGTGGCAGCGTCACCGCCGAATTCGCGACCGTCGTGCCGGCCGTGCTGCTCGTGCTGGCCTGCTGCCTGGGGGCCGTGCAGGTCGTCGGCCAGCAGGTGCGGTTGACGGATGCCGCGGCCGGCGCCGCCCGGTCCCTCGCCCGCGGGGACAGCACCGACCGGGCCGCGGGGCTCGTCGACCGGGCCGTGCCGGGCACCTCGCTGACGTCGGAGCGGCGCGGCGAATTCGTCTGCGTGCGGCTCAGCGTGCCGAGCGCCTTCTCGCCCTTCGCAGCCTTCGGGCTGACCCTGACGGCCGGGTCCTGCGCGCTCGCCGGGGGGCTCTGATGCGGCGGACCCTGTTTCGATGGACCCGGATGCGCCGGTTCCGCACCTGGATGTGCCGGGCTCAGTTTCCGCGCACGCGGTCAGGGCGCGGCGAACGGGGGTCCGGCACGGTGCTCGCGGTCGGGGTGATCGGCGCGGTGCTCCTGGTGACGGCGGTGGTCGTTCCGCTGTTCGCCGTGCTGGCGGTCGGGCGGGCGGTGCAGGGGTCCGCGGATGCCGCGGCGCTGGCCGCCGCCGACACGGCCTCGGGCGCCGTGGCCGGGGTGCCCTGCGAGGCCGCAGCCGAGGCGGCCAGGCTCAACGGGGCATCCGTCACCGCGTGCTCGGTCGAGGGGCTGATCGCCTCGGTCAGCATCGGGCGCGGCTACCTCGGCCTCGACCTGGGTGCACGGTCACGCGCGGGACCGCCGCCCGGTTGACCTGCGCGGTCGGCGGGGCGGGAAGGTCAGGCGGGTCAGACCTACTGGCCGGATCTGTCGAGCCGGGTCAGTCGCGTCGGTTCAGTCGCGCCGGATCAGTCGAAAACGGCCTCGATGAAACGGTAGTCGACGGCGGTGGGGCGCTCCGGAAACTCGGATGAGCCGAATTCGAGGCCGGCGCCGCGCATGTACAGATACCGCTTCTTGCCGGAGTCGGCCGGGATTTCGAGTCGCGGCCGTGGATCACCGGATTCGAGGAACTCGGTGGTGACGGTTTTGCCTTCGAGGGGGCCGTCCGTGAGCTTCGCGGTGTACGTGCCCGTTGCTGTTGTAGCCATGTTTCTATTGTCTCCGCGAGCGCCTGCCTGGCAACCCCCAATGCCGGTGGCGGTCCGGCACGAGTTGGCAGGGACTCCGGTGCAGTGTGTATGGTGTGCCTTGGCCCATCCTTGGACCCGTACCTATAAAGAGGAGTCTGGTGCCAGGCACTAAGAAGCTGGTCATTGTCGAATCGCCGACGAAAATGAAGTCGATCGCCGCCTATCTGGGCGACGGCTACGAGGTTTTGTCCTCGGTCGGCCACATCCGCGACTTGATTGAGCCCAAAAACCTCCCGCCGGAACTCAAAAAGGGTCCCCTCGGCAAATTCTCGGTCGATGTGGACAACGGCTTCGAGCCGTACTACGTGGTGTCCGACGCGAAGAAGAAGACCGTGGCCGAGCTCAAGCGGGCCATGAAGAACGCCGACGAACTCCTGCTCGCAACTGATGAGGACCGCGAAGGCGAGGCCATCGCCTGGCACCTGCTGCAGGTGCTGCAGCCCAAGGTCCCCGTGAAGCGCATGGTCTTCCACGAGATCACCAAGGAAGCGATCCTCCAGGCCAAGGACAACACCCGCGACCTCGACACCGCCCTCGTCGACGCCCAGGAGACCCGGCGCATCCTCGACCGCATCTACGGCTACGAGATCTCGCCCGTGCTCTGGCGCAAGGTGGGCCCCGGCCTGTCCGCCGGCCGGGTGCAGTCCGCGGCCACCCGCCTCGTCGTCGAGCGCGAACGCGAACGCCTGGCGTTCGTGTCGGCCGGCTACTGGGACCTGATCGCCCAGCTCGCCCCTGGCACGTCGGCGACGGATGCCGCGTTCCAGTCCAAGCTCGTCCGCCTCAACGGTGAGCGCATCGCGTCCGGCGGCGACTTCGACGACCTCGGCCAGCTCAAGCCGAAGGTGTCCGCGGTCACGCTCGACGAGGCATCCGCCCTCGCTCTCGCCGACGCCCTCAAGGAGCCGTCCGTCGCGCTGACCGTGACGAAGGTGGCCTCCAAGCCGTACCGGCGCAGCCCGGCCGCGCCGTTCACGACCTCGACCCTGCAGCAGGAGGCCGCCCGCAAGCTGCGCTTCACCGCCCGGCAGACCATGAGCGTGGCCCAGTCGCTCTACGAAAACGGGTACATCACCTACATGCGTACCGACTCGCCGTCGCTCTCGCAGCAGGCGATCACGGCCGCACGCACCCAGGCGTCGGCGCTCTACGGCGCGGAAACCGTGCCCGACAAGCCCCGCCTGTACAAGGGCAAGAGCAAGAACGCACAGGAGGCGCACGAGGCGATCCGCCCGTCCGGCGACACCTTCCGCACCCCGCCCTCGCTCGCGTCCACCCTGCGCGGCAACGACTTCAAGCTGTACGACCTGATCTGGAAGCGCACCGTCGCCTCGCAGATGGCGGATGCGACCGGTTCGACCGCGTCGGTCACCATCGCGGCCGGCCCGACCGGTCCCGCCGCGCACCCCGCGGCATCCGGAGCGCTCGCCGAGTTCTCCGCCAGCGGAACCGTGATCACCTTCCGCGGCTTCATGCTGGCCTACGAGGAATCCCGCGACGAGGAGCGCAACGCGCCCACCGACGCGACCGAGTCGAAGCTGCCGCCGCTCGAAGAGGGCCAGAAGTTGACCCTGCTCGAGGTGGAGGCCAAGGGCCACGAGACCACCCCGGCCGCCCGCTACACCGAGGCCAGCCTGGTCAAGAAGCTCGAAGAGCTCGGCATCGGCCGCCCGTCGACGTACGCATCGATCATCTCCACGATCACCGAGCGCGGCTACGTCACCCCGCGCGGCCAGTCCCTGGTGCCCAACTGGATCGCGTTCTCCGTCGTGCGCCTGCTCGAGGAGTACTTCTCCGACCTGGTCGAATACGACTTCACCGCCGAGATGGAAGACGACCTCGACCGCATCGCCGACGGCAAGGCCGACCGGGTCGACTGGCTGACCAGCTTCTACTTCGGCTCCGAGAAGCACCGCGGCCTGCGCCAGGTCATCGACAACCTCGGCGAGATCGACGCCCGCTCGATCAACTCGATGCCCATCGGCGATGACATCACCCTGCGCATCGGCAAATACGGTCCCTACCTCGAGGTCATCGACCCCGAGGCGTCCCCGGATGCGCCGCCGCGCCGCGTCAACATCCCGCCGGACCTCGCGCCCGACGAACTGACCCCGGCGAAGGCCCGTGAACTCATCGACGCGCCGGTCATCACCGACCGCGTGATCGGCGTGAACCCGGAGAACGGCAAGAGCATCGTGGCGAAGGACGGCCGGTTCGGTCCCTATGTCACCGAGCTGGAGCCGGTCGCCGAGGTCGTCGAGCCGGGCGAGACCATCGACCCGGTGACCGGCGAGGTGACGCTGCTATCCGATTCGGTTGCCGCCGAGGCCGCCGAGGCCGCCGCGACAACCACGGCTGCCGCCGCCGCTGGTGCTGCCGCTAAGCCCAAGCGCAAGGCCGCGGTTAAGAAGGTCGCCGCCGTGAAACCGCGCACGGCGTCGCTGTTCAAGACCATGGACCTGGCCACGATCGACCTCGACACCGCTCTGCACCTGCTCGCCCTGCCGCGCACGGTGGGCGTCGACCCGGAATCGGGTTCCGAGATCACGGCGCAGAACGGCAAGTTCGGCCCCTACCTGAAGAAGGGCGTCGACACCCGTTCGCTGACCAGCGAGGACCAGATCTTCGAGATCGACCTGGCCGGCGCGGTCGAGCTCTACGCCCAGCCCAAGTACGGCGCACGGCGGGCGTCGAGCGCCCTCAAAGAGTTCGAGGCGCCCGACCCCGAGAGCGGCAAGGCCATCAAGATCAAGGACGGCCGGTTCGGCGCCTACGTCACCGACGGCGTCACCAACGCGACCATCCCCAAGGCCGAAACGGTGGAGGAGGTCGACTTCGACCGCGCCGTACAGCTGCTGGCCGACAAGCGTGCCAAGGGACCGGTCGTGAAGAAGGCCGCGGCCAAGAAGGCGCCGGCGAAGAAGGCCCCGGCCAAGAAGGCGGCCGTGAAAAAGGCGCCAGCCAAGAAGGCCGCCGTGAAGACGACGACGGCGTCGGGGGCCACCACCACCGTGCGGAGGGCTCCGGGCACGAAGACCGGGGCGGCGAAGACCAGTGCCGCGAAGGTCGGGACGGCCCGCACCGCAGTGGTCAGGACCCCCGCCCAGAAGGCGGCGACCGCAGCGAAGGCCGCAGCGACCCGGGCGGCCACCGCGGCCGCCAAGGCCGCCGCGAACCAGGCATCCGCGCAGTCGTGACCGGGCTGTTCATCACGGTCGAGGGCGGCGACGGGTCAGGCAAGACGACCCAGTCGCAACTCCTCACCGACTGGCTCGAGCAGGGCGGACGCACCGTCCTGCGCACCCGCGAGCCCGGCGGCACGCCGGTCGGCGTCCTGATCCGCGAGATCGTGCTGCATCACCGCGGCGAGGTGTCCCCCCGCGCGGAAGCGCTGCTCTACGCGGCCGACCGCGCGCAGCACATCGCGACCGCGGTGCGCCCGGCGCTCGCCCGCGGCGAAGTGGTGATCCAGGACCGCTACCTCGACTCATCCGTCGCCTACCAGGGTGCCGGGCGGGTGCTGGGTGCGGACGAGATCCGCGAACTGTCGCTCTGGGCGGCGGAGGGTCTGCTGCCCGAGCTCACCATCCTGCTCGACCTCGACGAGGACGTCGCCCGCGGGCGGCTCGACGCCGATAACAAGCGGTTCGACCGGCTGGAGGCCGAGAAGAGCGACTTCCACCGCCGGGTGCGCGCCGCGTTCCTCGGGCTGGCTGCGGCCGAGCCGGAGCGTTTCCTGGTCGTGGATGCCGCGCTGCCGGTCGCGGAGATCGCCGCCGTCATCCGTGAGCGCGTCGCCGCACTGCTCTGACCTTCCGCAGTCGCGGGCATGAGTCACTCCCAGGCCGGCGCCGCCGCAGAAACCCCCGCCCCTAACGAATTCGACGGAGATTTTGCCCGTACACACTGTTTTGGGCCCTAAACCGGCCGTTTTCGGCAAAATCTCCGTCGAATTGGTTCGGCACCGGACACGGCGCTTCGCTGGGCGCTTCGCTGGGCGCTCGCTCGGCTGACCACGCCTCAGCACGAGTTCCAAGCCCTCTGTCACCGGCGGAAGGTACTCTGGTTCGATGCGAGTCTGGGACGATCTGACGGGTCAGGCGGATGCGATCGCCATCTTCCGCGCGGCGGCCGAAGGGCCGGCCGGCGATGAGGCGCGCTCGGCGGCGCCGTCGGCCATGACGCACGCCTGGCTGATCACCGGCCCGCCCGGATCCGGCCGCTCGAATCTCGCCTTCGCGTTCGCTACCGCGCTGCTGAGCCCGGGCACGGAAGACGGCCAGGAGACCACGCGGCGCCTCGTCGACGCGCGCACGCATCCCGACCTGATCGTCCTGTCGACCGAGGGCGTCATCATCAAGATGGAATCGGTCAAGGAAGCCGTGAAGCGCTCGCAGTATTCGCCCTCGGTGGGCCGGTACCGGGTGATCGTGGTCGAAGACGCCGACCGCATGGTCGAACGCACCTCGAACGTGCTGCTCAAGGCGCTCGAAGAGCCGCCGGAGCGCACCGTGTGGATCCTCTGCGCCCCGAGCGAAGCCGACCTGCTGCCCACCATCCGGTCCCGCGTGCGCTCGGTGCGGCTGCGCGTGCCGAGCATCGACGACGTCGCCGGCCTGCTCGTCGCCCGCGACGGCGTCGATCCGGCCACCGCCGAGCGGGCCGCGCGCGAGGCGCAGAGCCACATCGGCATGGCGCGGCGCCTGGCGACGAACCCCGAGGCGCGCGCCCGGCGTGAGGAGACCCTTAGGGCGGCCCTCGGCATCCGTGGCGTGTCCGCGGCCGTGAACGGCGCTGCCCGGCTGCTGGCCATCGCCGGCGACGACGCGAAGGCGATCACCCTCGAGCGTGACGCCGCCGAACGCGAGGGCGTGCTGCGATCGCTGGGCGTGGAGCCCGGCCAGTCCGTGCCGCCCGGGCTGCGCAGCCAGATCAAGGCCCTCGAAGACGACCAGAAGCGGCGGGCCACCCGCAGCCTCCGCGACGGGATCGACCGCATCCTGGTGGACCTGACCTCGCTCTACCGCGACGTGATCATGGTGCAGCTGGGTCGCGAGGCCAGCGTGATCAACCGCGAGCTGCTCTCTGAGGTGCGGGCCGCGAGCGCCGCCTGCGCGCCCCCCGCGACGCTGGCGACACTGGATGCGATCGCCCAGGCCCGGCAGAGAATCGAATCGAATGTGGCGCCGGCCCTTGCCCTCGAGGCAATGCTTGTCTCGGCGATCCGCCGATGACATCGCCCACGCACCAGGCACCACGGAAGAGGAACCCGTTGACCAGACGAACCCGTTTGCGCACCGCCCCGGTGCTGGCTGGAAAGACGGTGCTGGCCCGCACCACGGTGGCTGCGCTGGTGCTCGCGCTCGGCCTGACCGGCTGCGTGCCGTTGTTCCTGCCGCAGCAGGCGCCGACGACGTCCGCCCCGACGGGTGAGAAGGTCAGCGCCGCCCTCAAACCGTTCTACAGCCAGGTGCTGAAGTGGAAGGACTGCGGCGACGGCCTGCAGTGCACCACGGCCTCGGCGCCGCTCGACTGGACCGACCCCGGCACCGAGAAGGTGGACCTGGCGCTGGTGCGGCATCCGGCCACGGGCACCCGGGTCGGCTCCCTGCTCGTCAACCCCGGCGGCCCCGGCGGATCCGGGTACGACTTCGCGAAAGAGTCCCTCGACTACGCGACGGATGCGAAGCTGCAGGCCGGTTTCGACGTCGTCGGGTTCGACCCCCGCGGCGTCGGCCGCTCCTCGAGCGTCACCTGCTACGAGCCCGCCCAGATGGACGAGTACCTCTACGGACTCCCCGTCGCGGCCCGCGGCTCGGACGCCTGGATCCAGGAGCTCACGGTGGCGGCCGCCGACTTCGGCGACGCCTGCCAGAAGAACACCGGCGCCCTGCTCGGCCACGTCGACAGCGTCAGCGCAGCGCACGACCTCGACCTGCTGCGCGCCGTCCTCGGAGACAAGAAACTCAACTTCCTCGGCTACTCCTACGGCACCTTCCTCGGCGCGACCTACGCCGAACTGTATCCCGGCAAGGTGGGCAGGCTCGCCCTCGACGGCGCGCTGGACCCCTCCACCACCAACGCCGACGTCACCCGGGTGCAGGCCACCGGCTTCGAAAACGCGCTGCGGTCCTACCTGGCCGACTGCCTGGCGGGGGAGAACTGTCCCTTCGACGGCTCCGTCGACGACGCCATGGCCACCATCGGGGCGCTGCTCGCCTCGGTCGACGTGAGTCCGATCACAGCCACGGATGGCCGCCAGCTCGGCGCGAACACGCTGCTCACGGCGATCATCTACCCGCTCTACCAGGCCACGGCGTGGCCCAACCTGAGCGAGATGTTCACCAGCGTGCTGAACGGGGACGCCGACGTGGCCTTCCAATTCGCGGACGGCTACAACGGCCGCTCCGCCGACGGCAAATACCTCGACAATTCCACCGAGGCCTTCATGGCCATCAACTGCGTCGACTACAGCTACAACGCGGACCCTGCGCTGATGCGTGCCCAGGCCGCCGAGATCGAGGCCGCCGCGCCGACGATCGGCAAGTACATGACCTTCGGCGATATCGGCTGCGCGAACTGGCCGTACAAGTTCACCGGGGAACGCAGCCAGATCAAGGCCGAAGGGGCCGCCCCGATCCTGGTCGTCGGCACCACGAACGACCCGGCAACCCCGTACGTCTGGGCCCAGAGCCTCGCCGACCAGCTCGACAGCGGCGCCCTCGTCACCTACACGGGTGAGGGGCACACCGCCTACAACAAGTCGAACGCCTGCGTGAACACGGCCGTCGACGACTACCTGCTGAAGGGCGCGGTGCCCGCGAGCGACCCGATGTGCTGACCCAGGCCAGGCCAGGCCCAGCCGGACCCGGCCCGGTCGGACGGGCCGGGCATCCGGCTGCAGATTTGCGCACCGTGTAAGAATTGAGCCATGTCGGTGCATAACGATGAACCCGGCCTGCGCGAGCGGAAGCGGCTGGCGACCAGGCGTGCCATCCAGCGGGCGGTCCTGACCCTGTCCTGTGACCGGGGCCTGGAGAAGGTGACCGTCGAGGACATCAGCCGGGTCGCCGACATCTCGCCGCGCACGTTCTTCAACTACTTCGCGTCCAAGGATGCCGCGCTGGTCGGCGACGAACTCGACCTGGCGTCGGAGCCGGAGATCGAGGCCTTCGTGCACGCTGGGCCGAGCGAGGACATCCTGGCCCAGCTGGCCGTATTGCTCTCCGACAGCCTGCGCAGCACGGAGGGCGACCGCGAGATCCACCAACTGCGCCGCACGGTGATGAAGGAGAACCCTTACCTGTTCGGCATGCGGATGGCCACCCTGCGCACCTTCGAGGGCCGGCTGCAGGAGATCATCGGCCGGCGCTTCGTCACCGACCACCCCGAGCTCGGTGCCGAGTCGGCCGAGCTGCAGCAGAAGGCCCTCCTCTTCACGCTGGTCACGGTGGCGGCGCTCCGCCACGCTTGGCGCTGCTGGGCCGAGGAGGAACCGGCGCGGCCGTTGGCCGAGCATGTGACGGCATCCTTCGCGCAGCTGTGCGAGATGACCCGCCAGACCAGCTAAGCTTAGTTGCTGTGTCACCGAGCGTCTCCGCAAGGGGAAATCGTGCGTCACGCCGCCTTAGCTCAGTCGGTAGAGCGTCTCACTCGTAATGAGAAGGTCATCAGTTCGATTCTGATAGGCGGCTCCACGTAAACTCTCCGCCCTCGGTCACCCGGACCCTCCGCGTTGGTCGTCGCCCGGCCACAACCCCGGCCCGCCGTTGAACGAATTCGACGGAGATTCTGCTGTAAAACTGTTGTTTTCAGGGTTTTGAGCCCGATGTGGGCAAAATCTCCGTCGAATTCGTTAGGGGCACGCTGTGGTGGTCTCGCGGGCGGGTGCAGGGGCGGGTGCGGGCACAGCGGGGGAGGATGCGGTTTCGACGCCGGGGATGCGGTCCGCGGCGGCCGGCCGGCGGTTCGCCCTGGCGGCCATGCTCGGCGTGGCGGCCTATGTCCTGGTGGACGTCGTGCTGCAGCTGCTACCGCCGCACTACAGCCCGATCCGCGACGCCGAGAGCAATCTCGCGGTCGGCCCGTACGGCTGGCTGATGAACCTCAACTTCCTCGGCCGAGCGGTCACGACCGGGGCCGCGGTCCTCGCCATCGGCTCGGTCGGTCCCGCCTCCCGCACGCGGCGCACCGGTCTGCTGCTGTTGCTCATGGGGGGAGCGTGCTCCGCGATCCTCGCCGCCCTGCCCACGGATGTCCCCGCACCCGGCGACCTGGTTGTGCGCACCCACACTCCCACCGGCCTCGCGCACCTGGGTGTGGCCGGGTCGGGGTTCCTGGCTGCCCTGGCCGCGGTCACCGTGCTGACGGTCTGGATGCGCGGCAGCGACGTGCACCGGGCCGTCCCGGCGGCCGTGAGCCTCGCCGCCCTGGCCGCCGCCGGGCTGCTGGCGCTGGGGGTGACCACCGCGTTCGTCCCGGAGCTGCTGGGCCTCGCGGAACGGCTGTGCCTGGCCGGCATCCTCGGCTGGACCTATCTGGTGAGCGCCGCCATCCGTCGCCCCGGCCGGCCGGCCAGCCCAGGCCTGACCCGCCGGCCAGCCCAGGCCTGACCCGCGCGCCTGACCAGCAGCCCGGCAGGCCCGCTCGCGCCGCGCACTCGCTAGGCTCGTTCCATGACCGACTCAATCCGCTGGGGAATCCTGGCCACGGGCGGGATCGCCCACTCCTTCACGAACGACCTCGTCCTGAACGGCTTCACGGTGCAGGCGGTCGGATCTCGCTCGCAGGCCTCGGCCGACGCCTTCGCGGCGGAGTTCGGCATCCCCACGGCCCACCCGAGCTACGAGGCTCTGGCCGCCGACCCGGATGTCGACATTATCTACATCTCGACCCCGCACCCGTTCCACGCCGAGAACGCCAGGCTCGCCCTGAACGCCGGCAAGCACGTGCTGATCGAGAAGCCGATCACCCTGAACGGGGCCGAGGCGCGCGAGATCGCCGACCTCGGTGCGCGGCTGGGGCTGCTGGTGCTGGAGGGCATGTGGACCCGTTTCCTGCCGCACATGGTGAGGATCCGTGAGATCCTCGCCGAGGGAACCCTCGGCAACGTTCGCTCCCTGATCGCCGACCACACCCAGGACCTGCCGGACGACCCGGCGCACCGGCTGAACGCCCTGCACCTGGGCGGCGGGGCGCTCCTCGACCTCGGCATCTACCCGATCACGTTCGCCTCCGAACTGTTCGGACGCCCCGAGACCGTGCTCGCGAGCGCGACCTTCAAGGCGACCGGCGCCGACGCGCAGGTGGCCACGATCTTCCGCTACGCGGGCGGGCAGATCGCCCAGACCCTGTCGGCCAGCGACACGGCCGGCCCGAACACGGCCACCATCCTCGGCACGCGAGGCCGCATCGACATCGACCGAACCTGGTACGCGCCCACGGACTTCCGGGTGCTCAACAGCGCCAACGAGGTCGTCGAGACCTTCACCGCCGAGATCACCGGGCGCGGCATGCACTACCAGGCGGCCGAGGCCGAGCAGCTGATCCGGGCCGGCAAGATCTCGAGCGACATCATGCCGGTCGAAGAGGCGGTGGCGATCATGGAGACGCTCGACCTGGTGCGCGCGCAGATCGGGCTGCGGTACCCGGGCGAATAGCGAAACCCCGAGCCGGCGTGCCCCTAACTGGGGTGCCCGCAGCGCGGGGCAACCGGCCGCCGCCCCCTCCATCGGGTGGTGCCCGCCGATATTCTGACCAACACGAGGGGGAGGCGATCGAGTGGGGATGCTTGGAGTGCGCGCGCTGACGGCGCCGATCCGCCCCCGCGGCCCTGCCACCCTCCTGCTCTGGCTGGCGTGGACGCTGGTGGCCGGCGCGGCCGTCGCGTCTCTGCTCACCGGCTTCGGCCCGCCGAGCGCGGTCAGCGGCTGGTTGAACGTGCTCGCCCAGTGGGCGGCGGTCGTGCTCTGCTGGGTGGAGGTGCGACGGGCCGGTTCCGGGCGCGTCCTCGAGCCGCTGGTGGCCACGGCCGTGACCGCCTTCGCCGCCGGTCACGCCACCTACCTGCTGACAACGGATGCCGCCGCTCCGCATCCGTTCCCGTCGGGGGCAGACGTGGGCCATCTGGTGTTCAACCCCCTGATCCTGGCGGCGCTCTTCGTGCTGGTCTACCGGCAGCTGCGCACTCTCTCCTGGCTGGTGACGCTCGACAGCGCCGTCGGGGTCTTCGGCGCGGCCGCCGTGCTGTCGGTCGTCGTCGGCCCGATCCTGGCCGCCGGGAGCGGCGCGCCGTCGCCGGAGGCGCTGCTGGCGGTGGCCTACCCGTCCTGGGACCTGACCATGGTGGCCGTGGTCACGGGCATCGCCGCGGCGCACGGCCTGAGCGTCGGCCGCAACTGGAACCAGCTGATCCTCGGCCTGCTGATCTTCACGGTCGCCGACTGCCTGTTCGCCTTCCGGGCCACCGGCCCCGGCTACGTGATCGGCACCCCGCTGGACCTGGGCTGGACCGTCGGCCTCCTGCTCGTGGCAGTCTGGCTGCGCGGGTCGACGGCGTCCCGGGCGGAGGCGGCCCCTCCGGTTCGCGGTGCGTGGGCGATGGTGGTGCCCTCGATGGCCACTGTGTGCGGCATCGCGGTGCTGGTGCTGGCCAGCCAGGTGCGGGTGCCCGTCACCGCGGTGGTGCTGGCCAGCCTGGCCCTCGTCGGAGCGTCGATTCGCACCATTGTCGCGTTCGGCGAGCTGCGGCGCACGGTGAACCTGCTCGCGCAGACCCGCACCGACGAACTGACCGGCCTGCTGAACCGGCGGGCACTCTACGCGGATGTCCCCGGGCTCTTGGAGGACGGGGGCCGCCGCGCCCTGCTCCTGCTGGACCTGGACCGGTTCAAGGAGGTCAACGACAGTCTCGGCCACGACGCCGGGGACCGGCTCCTCCTACAGGTCAGCGCGCGGCTGGCGCAACTGGCGGGCGCCGGAGACCTGCTGGCCCGGCTCGGCGGCGACGAATTCGCGATCCTGCTCGACGGGGCGGGCGAGGCCGAGGCGGAGGTGGTCGCCGTCACCCTGCGGGACGCGCTCGCGGTACCGTTCACCCTGGCCGGGATCGCCCTGACGACCACCGCCAGCGTCGGCATCGCCCTGTTCCCGCAGCAGGGTGCCGACCTCACGGTGCTGCTGCGCAAGGCGGACATGGCGATGTACAAGGCCAAGTCCTCCCGCACGGGACACCACGTCTACCGCCCCATCGACGACAGTCACGGGGACAAGCGGCTGCGCACCCTGGAGGAGCTGCGCAGCGCGCTGGTCGACGACGAGTTCGTGTTGCACTACCAACCGAAGATCGACCTGCAGAGCGGTGCCGTGCGGGGGGTCGAGGCGCTCGTGCGGTGGCAGCACCCCACCCGCGGGCTGCTCTATCCGGATGCCTTCCTGGCCGTGGTCGAGGAATCCGGCCTCATGCACGACCTGACCCAGGTGGTGCTGGCCGAGGCGCTGAACCAGGCGGCACGCTGGCACCGGAGCGGAAAGCCCCTGTCCGTGGCCGTCAACTTCTCGGCCAGCTCGCTGGTCGACGAGAGCCTGCCCGAACGGATCGGGGAGATGCTCCGAACGCGCGGCCTGCCGGCTTCGGCGCTGCAGGTGGAGGTCACCGAGGATTTCCTGATGTCGGACCGAGGCCGAGCCCACGACATCCTGACCCGGGTGCGGAGCCAGGGCATCCGGATCGCCGTCGATGATTTCGGCACCGGTTACAGCTCCCTCGCCTATCTGCGCGACCTGCCCATCGACCAGCTCAAGCTGGACCGGTCGTTCGTGACCCCGATGACGACGGATGCCCGCGCCTCGGCCCTGGTCTCCTCGACCGTGGTCCTGGCCCACAGCCTGGGCCTGACGATGGTGGCGGAGGGGATCGAAGACGGGGAGGCCTTCGCGGTCCTGGCCGGCTACGGCTGTGACGAGGGCCAGGGGTACTTCATGTCGAGGCCGGTTCCCCCGGACCAGCTCGATCGATGGCTCACCGACCGCGAAGCGGACGCCGCAGTGGGCGCCCCGGCCCGGCGGCGGACACTCAGCCCCGCCGCCGAACCCGCGGGCTGATCCCAGCCGCCCACCCCCGTTCTGGGGTGTGCCGCACGACGCCCGTGGCTCTGGCCCTCCGGCGGCCTCCGCTAGCGTGAAGACAACGGCAAGCGGGGGGAGCGATACACGTGAACGCTCCCGGCTCCGACCGGCCCGACGGCCATCGGCCCCGGCCGGCTTCCTGGCTGATCCGCTTCATGTGGCTGCTCCTGGCCGCCTACTTGGCCGGTCTGCTCCTGCAGGGCTCCGGGTTCAGCCCCCTGGTCAATGGCTGGCTGGGCACTTCGACGCAGTGGCTGCCCGCGCTGGTGTGCTGGGCGGCCGTGCTCCGCGCCGACACCGGTCGGCTGCAGCTGGCGCTGGTTGCGGCGGGCGTCACCGCTTTCGCGGTCGGCTACAGCTACTTCGTGGCGCTCGGCTCGGATGCGCTGCCGTTCCCGTCGTTGGCGGACATCGGTTACCTGCTGTTCTACCCACTGATCCTGGCCGGGCTGGCCGTGCTGGCGCACCGCCAGCGCGGGGAACTGCCGCGGTCGGTCCTGGTCGACGGCGCCATCGGATCGCTCGGCGCGGCATCCGTTCTCGCCGTGGGGCTCAACCCGATCATCGAGTCCGCCGTGACCGGGCCGATGTCCCTGGCCTCCGCGATCGCGGCCGGGTACCCGCTGCTCGACCTGCTGCTCATCTCGGTGATCACCGGCATCGCGGCGGTACGAGGGCTCGACGTCGGCGGCCGCTGGTCCCTCTTCGTACTCGGGCTGCTCGCCTTCACGGCGACCGACGTGTCCTACGCGTTCGAGGTGGCCGGTGACACCTATCGGGTCGGCACGCCCACGGATGCGGGCTGGGCGCTCGGGATGGCGCTGATCGCGGTCTGGGCGGGCGACCTCGCGCGTCCCGGCTCCCGGCCCAGTCGCCCGCTGACCGGCGCGTGGACGCTCCTGGTTCCCGGGCTGGCCACGGTGGCGGGTATGGGGGTCCTAGTCCTCGGCACCCAGGTGCCCATCTCGCCGCCGGCCGTGATCCTTGCCGCGGTGACCCTGGTGCTCGGTGCGGTCCGCACCCAGCTGGCGTCCCGCCAGATCGGACGGATGGCCGACCTGCGGCGCCAGGCCAGCACGGACGACCTGACCGGGCTGCCGAACCGGCGGGCCCTCCGAGCCGAAGCCCTCGTCCGCCTCGCGCCGGGCACCAGCCGGCCGTGCGCGCTGCTGCTGCTCGACCTGGACCGGTTCAAGGAGGTCAACGACAGCCTCGGGCACGACGTCGGCGACCTGCTGCTGGTGCAGGTGGGGTCTCGGCTGAGTCGGCGGCTGCGGGCCGGCGACCTGCTCGCTCGGCTGGGCGGGGACGAGTTCGCGGTGCTGCTCGACGGAGCCGACCAGGAGAGCGCCGTGGCCGTGGCCCGGCAGCTGGACCAGGTGCTGGCCGAGCCGTTCACGCTCGAGGGCATCGCGCTGGAGACCAAGGTCAGCATCGGCATCGCCCTGTTCCCCGACCAGGGCGATGACCTCAAGGCGCTGCTACGCAAGGCCGACATGGCCATGTACAAGGCCAAGTCCGCGCGCAGCGGACACCACGTCTTCAACGGAGCCGACGACAGTCACGGCGACGCCCGGCTTCGGCTGCTGGAGGAGCTGCGCCTGGCGTTGACCCATGACCAGCTGGTGCTGCACTACCAGCCCAAGATCGCGCTGGGCTCCGGCGAGGTGCTCGGCGTGGAGGCCCTCGTGCGGTGGCAGCACCCTAGTCGGGGGCTCCTGGCCCCCGACGCGTTCCTGACCCTGGCCGAGGAAGCCGGGCTGATGCGCGAGCTGACTCGAATCGTGCTCTGCACGGCGCTGGACCAGGCCGGCGCCTGGCGGGCGCAGGGCACGCCGCTGACCGTCGCCGTCAACATGTCGCCCAGTTCCCTGATCGAGGCGGATTTTCCCGAACGGATCGACGCCATGCTCTCGCTGCGGGGACTCTCGCACTCGGACCTGATGCTCGAGATCACCGAGGACTTCCTGATGGCCGACCGGGACCGGGCCAGGGATGTGCTGGAACGGCTGCAGGCCAGCGGCATCCGTATCGCCGTGGACGATTTCGGCACCGGGTACAGCTCCCTCGCCTACCTCAGGGACCTGCCGATCGACGAACTCAAGCTCGACAAGTCCTTCATCATGCGGATGGCCGGCGACGACCGGGCCGCGGCGCTGGTGGCGTCCATCATCCACCTGGGACACAGCCTCGGCCTGAGCCTGGTCGCGGAGGGAGTCGAGGATGCGCTCGCCTACGAGATGCTCCGCGGCTACGGCTGCGATGAGGCGCAGGGCTTCCACATGTCGCGGCCCCTGCCGGCCGCCCGGTTGGACGAGTGGCTCGCCGCCCGCGAGCTGAGCGTCGCCGATTCCCGCTCCGATANCCGATTCCCGCTCCGATACGGAATTTGATGCTCCTATTGTTGTCAAGCGCTGACTTTCGGTTGTTCACTGAGCCATGTGCGGTAGCGCTCAGAAAGGACTCGATCTTGGGTGGCGCCGCGTTCAATCCGCGAGATGGCTTTGGGCCAGGCGCTCAGCTCGAGTGCTACTGCGGTCTGGGTGAGGTGCAATGCGAGGCGCCGTGGACGCAGGTCGTTGGTTAGCAGGCCAGGTCGTTGGTTAGCAGGCCGGGCCGTGGGTTTTGCAGGACGCGGTATATTTCGCGGGCGACGTAGCGGTTGATCGATCTCGACGAACCACCCATTTCCATAGCCATCCTGCTCAAGACTCCAGAACTGAATCACTCAAAGTCCCTCCGGAGCTTTAACAAGAGCGCCGTCTGACCTGCCGCGGAGTTCTCGGACAGTGGGCCCTCTTAAAATGAGGGACTACTGAAAGTAGAGATCAGCATGACCGCATCACGTCGGAAATTTACCCAG